>CBDBLR010000001.1:0-23717 GCA_965207115.1 Dehalococcoidia bacterium
GATGAGTTTTGCGACGATATTTGCGAGGGCATTACCGAAACATGGACGGTGGAAGAGTGCGGCATCGAGCTGGAAGTGATCGCCGGCACGTTCACGGTCTGTCGCCAATCCGCCACCGCAAGCTGGGATCCGGATGTCGACTGGGTCATATGGTTCGACCCTGAGAACAACCTCCGGGTCAAGACCGACTTTCAAGGCGGAGTGACCGAGTTGTCAGCTTACGAGTTGGTGGAATAGCTCACTTCATGCCGTGCTAAACAGCATGTCAGATTTTAACAAAGCCCTGCATCCGGTAGACGGATGCAGGGCTTTGTTGTGCCTATTGGGTATCCGATAGCAACGGAACAATTTTGGTCGTTTCTGTTCGGGTTACCCCTCCCTGAAAGTCGACATCAGGAACAAGCGTGCGAAGCTCCGCAACCAGGCCAGAAAGCGATTCAGACGTCCTGGCGGCGCAGTCGATGTCGCCGGCGTTCTGGCGGCGATGCGCTGGACCTGGATCGGTCGCCAAGACGGGCGACCCTGGGGTGAGGGTGCCCCCTCGCCTTCGAGGACCTGGGCGACTCGGTTCCAGCTCAAGCCTTGGGCGCGGAGCTCATGAATCCGGGGGCCGACTGCCTGATCGTGCCTGGCCTGGCGTTCGCGCTTGGCTCGTGCGGCCGCGTCGAGGGCCTCGGCTGAGAAGGCCGGAGATCTGGGCTGATTGGTCATGGCGAATCCCCCGGAAAAGGCGGTATACAACGGATTTGTAGCGGAAATGTAACACGCGCAAAACCGCAAGACAATTCGTGCGCACAAGCCTTGCGCAGCAGGCCGAGGCCCACAGACGGCACTACCGGACCAGTACGACGGTTCGCTACCGGAACGGAGGAAAAACCTGGTTACGACTCCTTCATCGGCAAGACATACTGAAGCGACTCCGAGGCAGCCAATCGCCAAATGCGGCGCACCTGGTTCGCCTGCCACGTTCCGCCACGCGGGGCTGCAATCCCGCCGAGACTCAGCAGGGCCGCGATCCGGCGATAGCCCATACCCTCGGCTCGCCACTGTGCAACCTGCTCGATGACCCGGGCGGCATGTTCACGCCGGCGAGCTTGCCGGACCTCGAGCGATTTCTGTTGGATGATTTTCCACCTGGACGACTTCATCGAATATCCTCATGGGTACATTTGAATCTCTCTCAAACGTACCCATTCTTGTGTCCTTCGTCAACCCGCCCAGGCGCAAAAAAGCCTCGGCCGATCCGCATGAACCGACCAAGGCCTCATTTTCAAACGTACCCATTTACCCAAAAAAGGTAAAATCTGCGTCTCTACCCGCCAGGGAATAGTCACAACTTATGGCAACATAGCGAGTTATGGATATCGAGAATCCTACTACTGTTACGGGTCTCTGTCGGGTAGAGACGCAGATCGACGCGCCTCTCTTTCCGCCTTTCTCGCCTTCGCCTCACGGACCTCTTTCGCCCACTTCGCCAACCGTCTCTGCGGCTCACTGGGTTTCCTCGCCCTGACACACCGGCAAGGCGACCGATCGCTGTATCGCCTAGTCTCGCCGCAAGAACTGCACGTCCACGTCGGTTCCGGAACACACGGACACCAGGGTGATCTGGATAGGTCGGCCCTGCATGCTTGGCAGACCCGACTGTCACGCAACGGATCGATGTCTCCTGGCCGAAACACGCCTGGACAAATGGCCTCGCGCAGACCCATCCGGCAAACGACCCTGTACACCTGCATGTTGGTGATCTTGCCCGAACCGCCTCGACGACGGCGCCCCTCGACCTCCTGCACACCATCAGCAGCCATGCAGCGCCGCAAGCGGCTCAACCCGCCACCGGCTGCGGCTACCAGCATCGCCGTCTTCCAGAACAGCTTGTCTAGACGGTCACGGCGGCTGCGACGCGATTCCAAGCTTCGTTTTCTTGCCAGATCCGACCAGGTCAAACCCCTTCTCCCTCGATTCCCAACCAACCTTCCCCGTCATTGCCGTCGCAGCGGCAATCTGGGCAGCACTCGCCGTCATGAACCCCGGAGCCATTCGCGGCCAGGCAACAGCACGGCCGACCGTCCAGAAGTCCCGCTTCGTCAGCTCTGCCGCCCCCAGAGGCGTGTCATGTCGCACCTCTTCCGCCGGTCCGTTCGATCACTGTTTCGAGGCCGCGTGTCAACGCCACCGTCCGGTCATCCAACATGCGCACCAGTGCAACCAGTGCTTCGCCTTGCTGTGCCAGCGCCTCGCCTTGCTGCACCATTGCTGCGGTCTGGGCATCAAGTTGGCGGTTGCGTGTTGTCGAAGCCGTGCGCATCTGCCACAACCCCCATGCCGCCAGGACCAACGCCACCAGGGTCATGCATTCACCCGGCGTAATCGGTTCCCACGTGAACCAGGTCGCAGCGGCGGTGGTCACGATCGGGAATTCAAGGCCGCTCATGTCGCTCTCCTTCGCTCATTTTTCCTCCCCCCTGAACCCTCTCAAATTCAGGACGATTTGTCATGCTGTTGTGTGGCCGTTAGTCCGAAAAACCGAGAGCTCGGCCTTGCAGGACGTGACATTCCCAGCGTCGTCAGTACCCGCTGTGCTTGTACTGACGACGCCCGTGCCTCAGTCCGTCGATGGATCGGGGTAGTGATTCACGAGCCGCAGCCTCTCGCCCGGCCTTGATGCCCTTGCGCACGAAGGAGCGCATCCCTCGCCAATTAACCCCCCGGCGATCTCCAATACGCCGCACCGCGTTCGCCGACCATCTCGACCGCGGCGGCTGGATGCCCTCAATCTCCAGGAGCTGCGCAATCAGGTCCGGGCCGTAGCCCATGCGCCGCCAAAGCTTGATCCAGGGCAACACCAAGGCATCGTGACGTTCGATTCGACACTGCACGGCGCTCAGCGCTGATTCAGTTCGCATCGCCGAAAACCCCTTCCCCCCTCGACCCCCCAACCCCAAAACCGGCTGTGGAAACCATTGGAACTGATGGAAAACGAAAAACCCGTTTTCCACGAGTTCCAACAGTTACCACAGCCCCTATTACTAATTCCTCGACTCTTTCTCTTAGAATCATCCTGCTTTGGCTTCGCTAATAATTTGCGATACGCGACCTTGTGTGATGCCGTATGCCGCTGCCACCGCCTCTTGCTTTTCACCAGCCCTTACGCGCTCCACAATCGTCGCATCCCTGTCTGCCTTGCGCGCTCGCCTCGATACACCAGAAACCTTTCCGCCCCTCTTCCCCTTGGTCGCCTGAATCAGCGAAAGCTGGCGTTGCGTCTGTCCGCTGGCGAGGTTCTTCCGGCTTATCTTGCAGACGGACTTCGCAATCCAGCTGCACTCGTTGCGGTGCCAGCCGTGCAGATTGTCACCGAACCACTCGTCGCGGGCCTGCTCGATCCACGCCAGCACGTCGTCCAGGTCGGTTGACGCCTTCCAATTCGACGGACGACCAAACCAGCGCATGGCCGCCTTGAACAGCGTGACGTTGCGGCCCTCCGGTGTCGTCGGCTTCGGCGGTATGCGCCAGCCCCTCGGGATAGGCTCGGCCAGTTCGGGAAGCGTGTAGGGGGCTTCCCGCAGGTAGCTCGTTTCCCACTTGCCATGCACCGGATTGTGCGTCAGGACGCCTGTGTAGCTCGCGTCGGCGTCGTATGCGCCCCGGTAGAACTCGCATATCCGGGCGTGGTAGCTGAGCGGCGCGAGGCGCATGTCGTCGCCATACAGGACCGGGCGGGCCAGGCAGTAGACGATGTGGGCGTTGCCGGTGTCCGGATTCGACACGATCCAGTTAGGCAGCTGGACGCTGGGGCCCAGCGCCACGTTCAGGTAGTCCATCGGCGAGGTGTCGACGTCCAGGATCAGGGCAGGGATGCTGTTGGGGGTGCGGAGCTCGATTTCCGGCCAGCGCCAGGCCAGGCGTGCGGGCTTGCGGCTGACGGGGCAGCCCTTGCCGTGAGAGACCAAGGGGAAGCTGTGTATCTCCTGCAGGCCGTGTTCCCGGACCTCGGGAGGCGCGTGCTGGATGGCGAGCGCCAGAAATGGCTGTTCGCCTGAATCGATCGGGGTTTGCTTGCTTCGAGGGGTCGGGTAAAATGGCATTCGTTGCTGCCCCCTGCATCGGGGTATCAACACGCTGCATCCCGCTTTACCGGGTTTCAGCACACTTTCCGTTGCCTTGAGCAAGCAACGGACGGCATTCAGGCACCTCCCAACCCTTCACGGGAGGTGCCGACCCCGTTATAGCACGAATCCCCTTCCCGCCTCATTCCGACCTCTTGCCAACTTCCGATAAGGCCTCTTATGTCAACTTTTCGAAACGCGGAAATCCGCGTGGTTGCTGGACTTTCGCGCACCTGCCCGAGAGGACCGCAGGACGCCCCACCGGATCCCCGGAAAACCCCGAAATCGGCCCCTGGGGGTGGGGGGGAGAGCTGCGGGAAGCAGGACTTTTTGGCTGGCATGTGGGGAATCCTGCTCGGGCAGCCGCGAGACCGGTCGCTGGCGAAATAGAGTGGCGAGTCAGATCAGAATAGGGCGAATTTCGCCCCAGGAGGCCGCAGGAGGCGTTTTTCCTGCCCATCCCTATTTACCCCCCCCCCCCAAGGTTATCCTGCGAAAACGCACCACAGGACGTTTCAGGCCGTGATTCGGCCACAAACCCGGAGGATGGGACCCATGAAGCGGATGTGTTTACTGATCGGATTGGCTTGTCTGTTGGCACTGCCCTGGACTGCCGCCTGATGCGGGTGGCGGCGGGCGACGGCATCACCGCCAACCCGATGAGTCCGTACTGCGCGCACTATCCGGGATCGGGCGCCGCGAAGATATTGTCTGACGAGGCCAAGGCGCACGTGGACTATGTCGGCATGGCCCTGCTGGACCGCGACACGCCAGGCGTGTTCGAACCTTTGGCTGGCATGGGGACACACGGCATCGGTACCACCCTGGAGTACGTCACGGTGAACGAGGATGGCACCACCGAGCCTAACGAAATCCTCGAGTACACGGGATACGGGATGCACCGGGGTCGCGCCGTGCTGGTGCTGACATCCAGTCTTAACACGTTTTGGGGCACGTCATGTTCAACCACGTATTGGGACCTGGCGACCGGCAGCCTGGCAGCGTGTCTCGACGAGGACGGGGCAGTCCACGCCGAATGGATCCCTCATAGCGGGTATTTCGAATTTCCCATGATGGGGTCGGTTGCGGAAAAGGGCGAAAAACCACGTTAAGGGCAATCAACGTCTCCTTGGCCACTTGTATTCGCCGTTAATCAGGAGATGTCCCCATCCGAGGGGCGCGGTGTGTGCTAGGAGTTCGGGTGAGACGGGTAGGCCGGCGCGCCTTCGCCTGTCGACCGCTTCGCCGAGCCGGGCGGTGTTCCAGTAGATGACGATGGCGGCCAGCAGGTTGAGGCCTGCCATGCGGTAGTGCTGGCCCTCCGTGCTGCGGTCCCTGATCTCTCCCTGGCGTCCGATGCGGAGAGCATTCTTCAGGGCATGATGGGACTCACCCTTGTTTGAGGCCGATCTGGGCGCGCCGCTGCATGGCCGGATCCAAGGCCCAGTCGATCATGAAGAGGGTGCGCTCGATGCGGCCGACTTCGCGGAGCGCCGCGGCCAGGTCGTTTCGGCGTGGGTAGGCGGCCAGCTTTCGCAGGATCAGGCTGGGAGCAACCGTCCCTGCGGCGAGGGTCACGCCGAGCCGCAGGATGTCGGGCCAGTTCGAGGCGATCAGCGACTGTCGGAGTCTGCCGCCGATGAGGCCGCGCAGTTCCCTCGGGCAGGCGGCGGGTTCGAAGAGATAGATACGCTTGGAGGGCAGGTCGCGGATGCGCGGCACGAAGCGATAGCCCAGGATCGAGGTAACGGCAAAGACATGATCGGTGAAACCGCCGGTGTCGGCGTACTGCTCGCGGACATGGCGGCCGGTCTCGTTCATCAGCAGGCCGTCCAGGATATAGGGCGCCTCGTTGACGGTAGCCGGGATGACCTGAGTGGCGAAGGGCCCGAAACGGTCCGACACGTGGGTGTAGGCCTTGAGCCCGGGTTCGTTTCCGTATCTGGCGTTGACCAGGTTCATGGCCTCGCCCTGTCTTGTGGTGGGAAAGAACTGGCCGTCACTCGACGCGGTGGTCCCCGGGCCCCAGAACTTGGCCATGGGCAGCCTGGCCTGTGCCTCGATGACCATTTCCAGTGCACGGGCAAAGGCTTCGCCTTCCACGTGCCAGCGCGACAGTCGCATGAGTTCCCAGTAGTCGTGGGTATTGGTAGAGTCGGCCATCTTGCCGAGGCTGAGGTTGATGCCCTCGGCCAGGAGAACGTTCAGGAGGCCGATCCTGTCCTTGCAAGGCGCTCCGGTGCGCAGGTGTACGAAGGCGTCCGTGAAGCCAACTTCGGCATCGACCTCCACCAGAAGATCGGTGATGCGCGTCTCCGGGAGACGCTTGTAGAGATCGAGGATCAGTTCGTCTACGCCTTCCGGGGCCTCGGCGGTGAGCCGGTCGATGTTCAGGCCACCGTCACGGATGACGCCTCCGGGGATCGATCCGGTCCGAGCAGCCTTGGCGAGTCGCTCCAGGCCGAGTGCCATCCATGCCTGTCGGTCGGCGAGCCACACACCGACGTCGAGCGGCACGGCCAGTGCGGTATCAATCGTGCTGGTTGGCAGCGGGACCAGTGCCTGTGTCGGGTCACCGTGACGCCGGGATCGCGGCAGCCAGAGGTCGCCGGAGCGGAAGCCGTCGCGCAGATGAGACAGGACGGCGACTTCCCAGAGCCGCTTGTCGCCCCTGGGTTGCGCATCGAGATACCGGTGCCACTTGGAGGTTGGACGCAGAAAGGTTCTTCGGGGTGTCGTGGCTGCGGCCGTCGCGGATCAGACTGGCGGCATTCATCAGAGGCCTTGCGACCGGGACGGCTTGGACATCGAGGGCCCGCAGCATGCGTGGGGCGTAGCGCCGGAGGCGTCCGTGTCCCTGCGTCACGTGGGCGAGCGGGTCGTTGGACATCGTGTCGGTCAGGCGCTCGGCCACGGCCACCAGGTCCTGAAGCCCGTCCCAGCCAAGCTTGCCCGATACCGCTTGCTCGAGCATGACTGGTTGATGCCTGGCCTCGAGCAGTGCCTGCCCGAGATCGGCGAAGGACCGGAGGGTACGGCGGACTGTTGTCCTGGAGTCATTGATGCGGGCGTCACAGACCCTTTCAGCCTCTCGCCAGGTCCTGCCGACGATGCGATCATGGGTCTCGACGAGGGCATCAGCGAGACCGGCCTGCCATTCCACGGCACATACCGCCAGGATGGCCAGGCGCCGGTTGTCCAGCATCTCGCGCAGGCCGTCGGCGAAGTGTCGTTCCCCCTGCCTTCTCAGGCGGGCCACGCGGTGGGCGGGTATGTCATCGAGGATCTTTTCGGAGAGACCGAGGCGCTGCAGGAACTCCAGACGTTCCAGCAGGCGTCCGGCGACGGCGGCATTGTTGCCGGGTTCGAACTGCCGTAGCCAGACGAAACGCGTCATGCGGCCCTCCAGTGTTTCTGTAAGCAGGCCATCGAGAGCCACTTGCATGGCAGGGCCAAGACGACCGGCGATTCTCTCCTCGACCCGTCGGTCGGCAGCCACTGCGGCATCGGCGCACAGACGCTCGAGCGTCGAGATCGCGGGCAGGATGACTTGCCTCCTTCGGCATTCCTCGACAAGGCGTCTTGCCAGCTCCTCGTTGGAGTGCGCCTCCTCGGCCTGGCCGCCCAGCCATGCCTTCAGGTTCCTGGCGGCGCGTCCGGCGAACGTGCGGTATCCGTAGATCGAGCGCATGGCCGTCATGTGTTCATGGCGCGTCTGGCTCCGCGCTGCATAGGGCAGCAGGGACTCCACTGGGATGCCCAGCTGGACGGCGATAAATGCCACGACCTCGGATGGGATCAGCTCGCCAGGCTGCAGCACGCGGCCGGGATAGCGCAGAACGCAAAGCTGGAGGGCAAAACCGAGACGGTTTTCGTCACGCCGGCGCCGAGTGATGTGTTCCAGGTCATCGTCAGCCAGGGTGTAATGCCGCCTCAGCGAAGACTCGTCGACCGGCAGATCGAGCAAGGCGGACCGCTGCCGGTCCGTGAGAATGGCTCTACGGGGCATGGTCGGTTCCGTTCCGGAGAAGGTTGGGTGCGTGAAGTGGAATCAGGCGTCGAGGAGACGCCGTCCCGGCTCCTTGAGTGTTCCGTCGGCGTGCAGGTAGTGGTAGAGGGTGCTCGCCGGGATGCGGCCGAGTTCGCGGCAGATATCGGGTATGGAGCGTGTCTGGTCGGCCATGAGATTCTGTGCGTAGCGCAGCTTCTCGGGAGTCATGACACGGGGGCGGCCGCCTTTGCGACCACGCGCCCGCGCCGCCTTGACGCCCTCGCGGATGCGCTGACGGATGACGTTGCGCTCCATCTCCGCGAAGGCTGCCTGGATCTGCAGAAAGGCACGGCCCGCCGGCTCGGTGGTGTCCATCGGCGAATTGAGGGCGCGAAAGCCGACGCCGCGGTGGTCCAGTTCATCGATCAGGGCGATGAGTTCGCCCGCCCGGCGGCCCAGACGGTCAAGATCGAGGACAACGAGGACGTCGCCCCGGCGCAGGTAATCAAGGCAGGCAGACAGCTGCGGCCGGTTGGAGGCGGCGCCGGAGGCACGGTCTTCGAACACGCGCTCGCACCCGGCATCGTTGAGGGCGTCGAGCTGACGGTCGAGGACCTGGCGGCCTTCGGCGGTGGATACGCGGGCGTAGCCGATGAGTCCCACGGGGTGTCCTCCTCACCGTCTCGAAAATGATGTCGATAGCATATTTTATCGTAAAAAGATAACTTCTGGGTTGTCGTGACTATTTGGCGGCAAAAAGCGACTCGCGAGGGCGTACAACCGTGACTCGCGACAAAGAGTTGTTTGTCGTGGACTCGAAGGCAGGGTCAGGAGGGGGTGGGAAAAGGGCCTCGGAAGCTTAACGTGGTTTTTCGCCCTTTTCCGCAACCGACCCCATGATGGAAGGGACGCGGGACCCCTGGGAATACGCCTACCAACGTGATGGCGATGAGTTTTGCGACGATATTTGCGAGGGCATTACCGAAACATGGACGGTGGAAGAGTGCGGCATCGAGCTGGAAGTGATCGCCGGCACGTTCACGGTCTGTCGCCAATCCGCCACCGCAAGCTGGGATCCGGATGTCGACTGGGTCATATGGTTCGACCCTGAGAACAACCTCCGGGTCAAGACCGACTTTCAAGGCGGAGTGACCGAGTTGTCAGCTTACGAGTTGGTGGAATAGCTCACTTCATGCCGTGCTAAACAGCATGTCAGATTTTAACAAAGCCCTGCATCCGGTAGACGGATGCAGGGCTTTGTTGTGCCTATTGGGTATCCGATAGCAACGGAACAATTTTGGTCGTTTCTGTTCGGGTTACCCCTCCCTGAAAGTCGACATCAGGAACAAGCGTGCGAAGCTCCGCAACCAGGCCAGAAAGCGATTCAGACGTCCTGGCGGCGCAGTCGATGTCGCCGGCGTTCTGGCGGCGATGCGCTGGACCTGGATCGGTCGCCAAGACGGGCGACCCTGGGGTGAGGGTGCCCCCTCGCCTTCGAGGACCTGGGCGACTCGGTTCCAGCTCAAGCCTTGGGCGCGGAGCTCATGAATCCGGGGGCCGACTGCCTGATCGTGCCTGGCCTGGCGTTCGCGCTTGGCTCGTGCGGCCGCGTCGAGGGCCTCGGCTGAGAAGGCCGGAGATCTGGGCTGATTGGTCATGGCGAATCCCCCGGAAAAGGCGGTATACAACGGATTTGTAGCGGAAATGTAACACGCGCAAAACCGCAAGACAATTCGTGCGCACAAGCCTTGCGCAGCAGGCCGAGGCCCACAGACGGCACTACCGGACCAGTACGACGGTTCGCTACCGGAACGGAGGAAAAACCTGGTTACGACTCCTTCATCGGCAAGACATACTGAAGCGACTCCGAGGCAGCCAATCGCCAAATGCGGCGCACCTGGTTCGCCTGCCACGTTCCGCCACGCGGGGCTGCAATCCCGCCGAGACTCAGCAGGGCCGCGATCCGGCGATAGCCCATACCCTCGGCTCGCCACTGTGCAACCTGCTCGATGACCCGGGCGGCATGTTCACGCCGGCGAGCTTGCCGGACCTCGAGCGATTTCTGTTGGATGATTTTCCACCTGGACGACTTCATCGAATATCCTCATGGGTACATTTGAATCTCTCTCAAACGTACCCATTCTTGTGTCCTTCGTCAACCCGCCCAGGCGCAAAAAAGCCTCGGCCGATCCGCATGAACCGACCAAGGCCTCATTTTCAAACGTACCCATTTACCCAAAAAAGGTAAAATCTGCGTCTCTACCCGCCAGGGAATAGTCACAACTTATGGCAACATAGCGAGTTATGGATATCGAGAATCCTACTACTGTTACGGGTCTCTGTCGGGTAGAGACGCAGATCGACGCGCCTCTCTTTCCGCCTTTCTCGCCTTCGCCTCACGGACCTCTTTCGCCCACTTCGCCAACCGTCTCTGCGGCTCACTGGGTTTCCTCGCCCTGACACACCGGCAAGGCGACCGATCGCTGTATCGCCTAGTCTCGCCGCAAGAACTGCACGTCCACGTCGGTTCCGGAACACACGGACACCAGGGTGATCTGGATAGGTCGGCCCTGCATGCTTGGCAGACCCGACTGTCACGCAACGGATCGATGTCTCCTGGCCGAAACACGCCTGGACAAATGGCCTCGCGCAGACCCATCCGGCAAACGACCCTGTACACCTGCATGTTGGTGATCTTGCCCGAACCGCCTCGACGACGGCGCCCCTCGACCTCCTGCACACCATCAGCAGCCATGCAGCGCCGCAAGCGGCTCAACCCGCCACCGGCTGCGGCTACCAGCATCGCCGTCTTCCAGAACAGCTTGTCTAGACGGTCACGGCGGCTGCGACGCGATTCCAAGCTTCGTTTTCTTGCCAGATCCGACCAGGTCAAACCCCTTCTCCCTCGATTCCCAACCAACCTTCCCCGTCATTGCCGTCGCAGCGGCAATCTGGGCAGCACTCGCCGTCATGAACCCCGGAGCCATTCGCGGCCAGGCAACAGCACGGCCGACCGTCCAGAAGTCCCGCTTCGTCAGCTCTGCCGCCCCCAGAGGCGTGTCATGTCGCACCTCTTCCGCCGGTCCGTTCGATCACTGTTTCGAGGCCGCGTGTCAACGCCACCGTCCGGTCATCCAACATGCGCACCAGTGCAACCAGTGCTTCGCCTTGCTGTGCCAGCGCCTCGCCTTGCTGCACCATTGCTGCGGTCTGGGCATCAAGTTGGCGGTTGCGTGTTGTCGAAGCCGTGCGCATCTGCCACAACCCCCATGCCGCCAGGACCAACGCCACCAGGGTCATGCATTCACCCGGCGTAATCGGTTCCCACGTGAACCAGGTCGCAGCGGCGGTGGTCACGATCGGGAATTCAAGGCCGCTCATGTCGCTCTCCTTCGCTCATTTTTCCTCCCCCCTGAACCCTCTCAAATTCAGGACGATTTGTCATGCTGTTGTGTGGCCGTTAGTCCGAAAAACCGAGAGCTCGGCCTTGCAGGACGTGACATTCCCAGCGTCGTCAGTACCCGCTGTGCTTGTACTGACGACGCCCGTGCCTCAGTCCGTCGATGGATCGGGGTAGTGATTCACGAGCCGCAGCCTCTCGCCCGGCCTTGATGCCCTTGCGCACGAAGGAGCGCATCCCTCGCCAATTAACCCCCCGGCGATCTCCAATACGCCGCACCGCGTTCGCCGACCATCTCGACCGCGGCGGCTGGATGCCCTCAATCTCCAGGAGCTGCGCAATCAGGTCCGGGCCGTAGCCCATGCGCCGCCAAAGCTTGATCCAGGGCAACACCAAGGCATCGTGACGTTCGATTCGACACTGCACGGCGCTCAGCGCTGATTCAGTTCGCATCGCCGAAAACCCCTTCCCCCCTCGACCCCCCAACCCCAAAACCGGCTGTGGAAACCATTGGAACTGATGGAAAACGAAAAACCCGTTTTCCACGAGTTCCAACAGTTACCACAGCCCCTATTACTAATTCCTCGACTCTTTCTCTTAGAATCATCCTGCTTTGGCTTCGCTAATAATTTGCGATACGCGACCTTGTGTGATGCCGTATGCCGCTGCCACCGCCTCTTGCTTTTCACCAGCCCTTACGCGCTCCACAATCGTCGCATCCCTGTCTGCCTTGCGCGCTCGCCTCGATACACCAGAAACCTTTCCGCCCCTCTTCCCCTTGGTCGCCTGAATCAGCGAAAGCTGGCGTTGCGTCTGTCCGCTGGCGAGGTTCTTCCGGCTTATCTTGCAGACGGACTTCGCAATCCAGCTGCACTCGTTGCGGTGCCAGCCGTGCAGATTGTCACCGAACCACTCGTCGCGGGCCTGCTCGATCCACGCCAGCACGTCGTCCAGGTCGGTTGACGCCTTCCAATTCGACGGACGACCAAACCAGCGCATGGCCGCCTTGAACAGCGTGACGTTGCGGCCCTCCGGTGTCGTCGGCTTCGGCGGTATGCGCCAGCCCCTCGGGATAGGCTCGGCCAGTTCGGGAAGCGTGTAGGGGGCTTCCCGCAGGTAGCTCGTTTCCCACTTGCCATGCACCGGATTGTGCGTCAGGACGCCTGTGTAGCTCGCGTCGGCGTCGTATGCGCCCCGGTAGAACTCGCATATCCGGGCGTGGTAGCTGAGCGGCGCGAGGCGCATGTCGTCGCCATACAGGACCGGGCGGGCCAGGCAGTAGACGATGTGGGCGTTGCCGGTGTCCGGATTCGACACGATCCAGTTAGGCAGCTGGACGCTGGGGCCCAGCGCCACGTTCAGGTAGTCCATCGGCGAGGTGTCGACGTCCAGGATCAGGGCAGGGATGCTGTTGGGGGTGCGGAGCTCGATTTCCGGCCAGCGCCAGGCCAGGCGTGCGGGCTTGCGGCTGACGGGGCAGCCCTTGCCGTGAGAGACCAAGGGGAAGCTGTGTATCTCCTGCAGGCCGTGTTCCCGGACCTCGGGAGGCGCGTGCTGGATGGCGAGCGCCAGAAATGGCTGTTCGCCTGAATCGATCGGGGTTTGCTTGCTTCGAGGGGTCGGGTAAAATGGCATTCGTTGCTGCCCCCTGCATCGGGGTATCAACACGCTGCATCCCGCTTTACCGGGTTTCAGCACACTTTCCGTTGCCTTGAGCAAGCAACGGACGGCATTCAGGCACCTCCCAACCCTTCACGGGAGGTGCCGACCCCGTTATAGCACGAATCCCCTTCCCGCCTCATTCCGACCTCTTGCCAACTTCCGATAAGGCCTCTTATGTCAACTTTTCGAAACGCGGAAATCCGCGTGGTTGCTGGACTTTCGCGCACCTGCCCGAGAGGACCGCAGGACGCCCCACCGGATCCCCGGAAAACCCCGAAATCGGCCCCTGGGGGTGGGGGGGAGAGCTGCGGGAAGCAGGACTTTTTGGCTGGCATGTGGGGAATCCTGCTCGGGCAGCCGCGAGAGACCATCCGACCCGGTCGCTGGCGAAATAGAGTGGCGAGTCAGATCAGAATAGGGCGAATTTCGCCCCAGGAGGCCGCAGGAGGCGTTTTTCCTGCCCATCCCTATTTACCCCCCCCCCCCAAGGTTATCCTGCGAAAACGCACCACAGGACGTTTCAGGCCGTGATTCGGCCACAAACCCGGAGGATGGGACCCATGAAGCGGATGTGTTTACTGATCGGATTGGCTTGTCTGTTGGCACTGGTCGGCTGTGGTGGAGATGACGACCCCACACCGCCGATGGACCCCGTCACCCCGGATGCCGACTATGCGATGCGCTGGTGGAACGCCCTGACCCCCGAGCAGATGGTGGCGGCGCTGTTCGGGGACGAGGCGACGGCGGAACAGACGGCGACGGCGCAGATGATGTACGCCGACCTGGACGACGCCACCAAGGCGTTAGTGAACGCGGCAGCGGCCGAAATTTACGATGCCGACACCGACTATGCCAGCGTGGGGGACTGGTGGGAAACCCTGGACTGCCGCCTGATGCGGGTGGCGGCGGGCGACGGCATCACCGCCAACCCGATGAGTCCGTACTGCGCGCACTATCCGGGATCGGGCGCCGCGAAGATATTGTCTGACGAGGCCAAGGCGCACGTGGACTATGTCGGCATGGCCCTGCTGGACCGCGACACGCCAGGCGTGTTCGAACCTTTGGCTGGCATGGGGACACACGGCATCGGTACCACCCTGGAGTACGTCACGGTGAACGAGGATGGCACCACCGAGCCTAACGAAATCCTCGAGTACACGGGATACGGGATGCACCGGGGTCGCGCCGTGCTGGTGCTGACATCCAGTCTTAACACGTTTTGGGGCACGTCATGTTCAACCACGTATTGGGACCTGGCGACCGGCAGCCTGGCAGCGTGTCTCGACGAGGACGGGGCAGTCCACGCCGAATGGATCCCTCATAGCGGGTATTTCGAATTTCCCATGATGGGGTCGGTTGCGGAAAAGGGCGAAAAACCACGTTAAGGGCAATCAACGTCTCCTTGGCCACTTGTATTCGCCGTTAATCAGGAGATGTCCCCATCCGAGGGGCGCGGTGTGTGCTAGGAGTTCGGGTGAGACGGGTAGGCCGGCGCGCCTTCGCCTGTCGACCGCTTCGCCGAGCCGGGCGGTGTTCCAGTAGATGACGATGGCGGCCAGCAGGTTGAGGCCTGCCATGCGGTAGTGCTGGCCCTCCGTGCTGCGGTCCCTGATCTCTCCCTGGCGTCCGATGCGGAGAGCATTCTTCAGGGCATGATGGGACTCACCCTTGTTGAGGCCGATCTGGGCGCGCCGCTGCATGGCCGGATCCAAGGCCCAGTCGATCATGAAGAGGGTGCGCTCGATGCGGCCGACTTCGCGGAGCGCCGCGGCCAGGTCGTTTCGGCGTGGGTAGGCGGCCAGCTTTCGCAGGATCAGGCTGGGAGCAACCGTCCCTGCGGCGAGGGTCACGCCGAGCCGCAGGATGTCGGGCCAGTTCGAGGCGATCAGCGACTGTCGGAGTCTGCCGCCGATGAGGCCGCGCAGTTCCCTCGGGCAGGCGGCGGGTTCGAAGAGATAGATACGCTTGGAGGGCAGGTCGCGGATGCGCGGCACGAAGCGATAGCCCAGGATCGAGGTAACGGCAAAGACATGATCGGTGAAACCGCCGGTGTCGGCGTACTGCTCGCGGACATGGCGGCCGGTCTCGTTCATCAGCAGGCCGTCCAGGATATAGGGCGCCTCGTTGACGGTAGCCGGGATGACCTGAGTGGCGAAGGGCCCGAAACGGTCCGACACGTGGGTGTAGGCCTTGAGCCCGGGTTCGTTTCCGTATCTGGCGTTGACCAGGTTCATGGCCTCGCCCTGTCTTGTGGTGGGAAAGAACTGGCCGTCACTCGACGCGGTGGTCCCCGGGCCCCAGAACTTGGCCATGGGCAGCCTGGCCTGTGCCTCGATGACCATTTCCAGTGCACGGGCAAAGGCTTCGCCTTCCACGTGCCAGCGCGACAGTCGCATGAGTTCCCAGTAGTCGTGGGTATTGGTAGAGTCGGCCATCTTGCCGAGGCTGAGGTTGATGCCCTCGGCCAGGAGAACGTTCAGGAGGCCGATCCTGTCCTTGCAAGGCGCTCCGGTGCGCAGGTGTACGAAGGCGTCCGTGAAGCCAACTTCGGCATCGACCTCCACCAGAAGATCGGTGATGCGCGTCTCCGGGAGACGCTTGTAGAGATCGAGGATCAGTTCGTCTACGCCTTCCGGGGCCTCGGCGGTGAGCCGGTCGATGTTCAGGCCACCGTCACGGATGACGCCTCCGGGGATCGATCCGGTCCGAGCAGCCTTGGCGAGTCGCTCCAGGCCGAGTGCCATCCATGCCTGTCGGTCGGCGAGCCACACACCGACGTCGAGCGGCACGGCCAGTGCGGTATCAATCGTGCTGGTTGGCAGCGGGACCAGTGCCTGTGTCGGGTCACCGTGACGCCGGGATCGCGGCAGCCAGAGGTCGCCGGAGCGGAAGCCGTCGCGCAGATGAGACAGGACGGCGACTTCCCAGAGCCGCTTGTCGCCCCTGGGTTGCGCATCGAGATACCGGTGCCACTTGGAGGTTGGACGCAGAAAGGTTCTCGGGGTGTCGTGGCTGCGGCCGTCGCGGATCAGACTGGCGGCATTCATCAGAGGCCTTGCGACCGGGACGGCTTGGACATCGAGGGCCCGCAGCATGCGTGGGGCGTAGCGCCGGAGGCGTCCGTGTCCCTGCGTCACGTGGGCGAGCGGGTCGTTGGACATCGTGTCGGTCAGGCGCTCGGCCACGGCCACCAGGTCCTGAAGCCCGTCCCAGCCAAGCTTGCCCGATACCGCTTGCTCGAGCATGACTGGTTGATGCCTGGCCTCGAGCAGTGCCTGCCCGAGATCGGCGAAGGACCGGAGGGTACGGCGGACTGTTGTCCTGGAGTCATTGATGCGGGCGTCACAGACCCTTTCAGCCTCTCGCCAGGTCCTGCCGACGATGCGATCATGGGTCTCGACGAGGGCATCAGCGAGACCGGCCTGCCATTCCACGGCACATACCGCCAGGATGGCCAGGCGCCGGTTGTCCAGCATCTCGCGCAGGCCGTCGGCGAAGTGTCGTTCCCCCTGCCTTCTCAGGCGGGCCACGCGGTGGGCGGGTATGTCATCGAGGATCTTTTCGGAGAGACCGAGGCGCTGCAGGAACTCCAGACGTTCCAGCAGGCGTCCGGCGACGGCGGCATTGTTGCCGGGTTCGAACTGCCGTAGCCAGACGAAACGCGTCATGCGGCCCTCCAGTGTTTCTGTAAGCAGGCCATCGAGAGCCACTTGCATGGCAGGGCCAAGACGACCGGCGATTCTCTCCTCGACCCGTCGGTCGGCAGCCACTGCGGCATCGGCGCACAGACGCTCGAGCGTCGAGATCGCGGGCAGGATGACTTGCCTCCTTCGGCATTCCTCGACAAGGCGTCTTGCCAGCTCCTCGTTGGAGTGCGCCTCCTCGGCCTGGCCGCCCAGCCATGCCTTCAGGTTCCTGGCGGCGCGTCCGGCGAACGTGCGGTATCCGTAGATCGAGCGCATGGCCGTCATGTGTTCATGGCGCGTCTGGCTCCGCGCTGCATAGGGCAGCAGGGACTCCACTGGGATGCCCAGCTGGACGGCGATAAATGCCACGACCTCGGATGGGATCAGCTCGCCAGGCTGCAGCACGCGGCCGGGATAGCGCAGAACGCAAAGCTGGAGGGCAAAACCGAGACGGTTTTCGTCACGCCGGCGCCGAGTGATGTGTTCCAGGTCATCGTCAGCCAGGGTGTAATGCCGCCTCAGCGAAGACTCGTCGACCGGCAGATCGAGCAAGGCGGACCGCTGCCGGTCCGTGAGAATGGCTCTACGGGGCATGGTCGGTTCCGTTCCGGAGAAGGTTGGGTGCGTGAAGTGGAATCAGGCGTCGAGGAGACGCCGTCCCGGCTCCTTGAGTGTTCCGTCGGCGTGCAGGTAGTGGTAGAGGGTGCTCGCCGGGATGCGGCCGAGTTCGCGGCAGATATCGGGTATGGAGCGTGTCTGGTCGGCCATGAGATTCTGTGCGTAGCGCAGCTTCTCGGGAGTCATGACACGGGGGCGGCCGCCTTTGCGACCACGCGCCCGCGCCGCCTTGACGCCCTCGCGGATGCGCTGACGGATGACGTTGCGCTCCATCTCCGCGAAGGCTGCCTGGATCTGCAGAAAGGCACGGCCCGCCGGCTCGGTGGTGTCCATCGGCGAATTGAGGGCGCGAAAGCCGACGCCGCGGTGGTCCAGTTCATCGATCAGGGCGATGAGTTCGCCCGCCCGGCGGCCCAGACGGTCAAGATCGAGGACAACGAGGACGTCGCCCCGGCGCAGGTAATCAAGGCAGGCAGACAGCTGCGGCCGGTTGGAGGCGGCGCCGGAGGCACGGTCTTCGAACACGCGCTCGCACCCGGCATCGTTGAGGGCGTCGAGCTGACGGTCGAGGACCTGGCGGCCTTCGGCGGTGGATACGCGGGCGTAGCCGATGAGTCCCACGGGGTGTCCTCCTCACCGTCTCGAAAATGATGTCGATAGCATATTTTATCGTAAAAAGATAACTTCTGGGTTGTCGTGACTATTTGGCGGCAAAAAGCGACTCGCGAGGGCGTACAACCGGATGGAAGGGACGCGGGACCCCTGGGAATACGCCTACCAACGTGATGGCGATGAGTTTTGCGACGATATTTGCGAGGGCATTACCGAAACATGGACGGTGGAAGAGTGCGGCATCGAGCTGGAAGTGATCGCCGGCACGTTCACGGTCTGTCGCCAATCCGCCACCGCAAGCTGGGATCCGGATGTCGACTGGGTCATATGGTTCGACCCTGAGAACAACCTCCGGGTCAAGACCGACTTTCAAGGCGGAGTGACCGAGTTGTCAGCTTACGAGTTGGTGGAATAGCTCACTTCATGCCGTGCTAAACAGCATGTCAGATTTTAACAAAGCCCTGCATCCGGTAGACGGATGCAGGGCTTTGTTGTGCCTATTGGGTATCCGATAGCAACGGAACAATTTTGGTCGTTTCTGTTCGGGTTACCCCTCCCTGAAAGTCGACATCAGGAACAAGCGTGCGAAGCTCCGCAACCAGGCCAGAAAGCGATTCAGACGTCCTGGCGGCGCAGTCGATGTCGCCGGCGTTCTGGCGGCGATGCGCTGGACCTGGATCGGTCGCCAAGACGGGCGACCCTGGGGTGAGGGTGCCCCCTCGCCTTCGAGGACCTGGGCGACTCGGTTCCAGCTCAAGCCTTGGGCGCGGAGCTCATGAATCCGGGGGCCGACTGCCTGATCGTGCCTGGCCTGGCGTTCGCGCTTGGCTCGTGCGGCCGCGTCGAGGGCCTCGGCTGAGAAGGCCGGAGATCTGGGCTGATTGGTCATGGCGAATCCCCCGGAAAAGGCGGTATACAACGGATTTGTAGCGGAAATGTAACACGCGCAAAACCGCAAGACAATTCGTGCGCACAAGCCTTGCGCAGCAGGCCGAGGCCCACAGACGGCACTACCGGACCAGTACGACGGTTCGCTACCGGAACGGAGGAAAAACCTGGTTACGACTCCTTCATCGGCAAGACATACTGAAGCGACTCCGAGGCAGCCAATCGCCAAATGCGGCGCACCTGGTTCGCCTGCCACGTTCCGCCACGCGGGGCTGCAATCCCGCCGAGACTCAGCAGGGCCGCGATCCGGCGATAGCCCATACCCTCGGCTCGCCACTGTGCAACCTGCTCGATGACCCGGGCGGCATGTTCACGCCGGCGAGCTTGCCGGACCTCGAGCGATTTCTGTTGGATGATTTTCCACCTGGACGACTTCATCGAATATCCTCATGGGTACATTTGAATCTCTCTCAAACGTACCCATTCTTGTGTCCTTCGTCAACCCGCCCAGGCGCAAAAAAGCCTCGGCCGATCCGCATGAACCGACCAAGGCCTCATTTTCAAACGTACCCATTTACCCAAAAAAGGTAAAATCTGCGTCTCTACCCGCCAGGGAATAGTCACAACTTATGGCAACATAGCGAGTTATGGATATCGAGAATCCTACTACTGTTACGGGTCTCTGTCGGGTAGAGACGCAGATCGACGCGCCTCTCTTTCCGCCTTTCTCGCCTTCGCCTCACGGACCTCTTTCGCCCACTTCGCCAACCGTCTCTGCGGCTCACTGGGTTTCCTCGCCCTGACACACCGGCAAGGCGACCGATCGCTGTATCGCCTAGTCTCGCCGCAAGAACTGCACGTCCACGTCGGTTCCGGAACACACGGACACCAGGGTGATCTGGATAGGTCGGCCCTGCATGCTTGGCAGACCCGACTGTCACGCAACGGATCGATGTCTCCTGGCCGAAACACGCCTGGACAAATGGCCTCGCGCAGACCCATCCGGCAAACGACCCTGTACACCTGCATGTTGGTGATCTTGCCCGAACCGCCTCGACGACGGCGCCCCTCGACCTCCTGCACACCATCAGCAGCCATGCAGCGCCGCAAGCGGCTCAACCCGCCACCGGCTGCGGCTACCAGCATCGCCGTCTTCCAGAACAGCTTGTCTAGACGGTCACGGCGGCTGCGACGCGATTCCAAGCTTCGTTTTCTTGCCAGATCCGACCAGGTCAAACCCCTTCTCCCTCGATTCCCAACCAACCTTCCCCGTCATTGCCGTCGCAGCGGCAATCTGGGCAGCACTCGCCGTCATGAACCCCGGAGCCATTCGCGGCCAGGCAACAGCACGGCCGACCGTCCAGAAGTCCCGCTTCGTCAGCTCTGCCGCCCCCAGAGGCGTGTCATGTCGCACCTCTTCCGCCGGTCCGTTCGATCACTGTTTCGAGGCCGCGTGTCAACGCCACCGTCCGGTCATCCAACATGCGCACCAGTGCAACCAGTGCTTCGCCTTGCTGTGCCAGCGCCTCGCCTTGCTGCACCATTGCTGCGGTCTGGGCATCAAGTTGGCGGTTGCGTGTTGTCGAAGCCGTGCGCATCTGCCACAACCCCCATGCCGCCAGGACCAACGCCACCAGGGTCATGCATTCACCCGGCGTAATCGGTTCCCACGTGAACCAGGTCGCAGCGGCGGTGGTCACGATCGGGAATTCAAGGCCGCTCATGTCGCTCTCCTTCGCTCATTTTTCCTCCCCCCTGAACCCTCTCAAATTCAGGACGATTTGTCATGCTGTTGTGTGGCCGTTAGTCCGAAAAACCGAGAGCTCGGCCTTGCAGGACGTGACATTCCCAGCGTCGTCAGTACCCGCTGTGCTTGTACTGACGACGCCCGTGCCTCAGTCCGTCGATGGATCGGGGTAGTGATTCACGAGCCGCAGCCTCTCGCCCGGCCTTGATGCCCTTGCGCACGAAGGAGCGCATCCCTCGCCAATTAACCCCCCGGCGATCTCCAATACGCCGCACCGCGTTCGCCGACCATCTCGACCGCGGCGGCTGGATGCCCTCAATCTCCAGGAGCTGCGCAATCAGGTCCGGGCCGTAGCCCATGCGCCGCCAAAGCTTGATCCAGGGCAACACCAAGGCATCGTGACGTTCGATTCGACACTGCACGGCGCTCAGCGCTGATTCAGTTCGCATCGCCGAAAACCCCTTCCCCCCTCGACCCCCCAACCCCAAAACCGGCTGTGGAAACCATTGGAACTGATGGAAAACGAAAAACCCGTTTTCCACGAGTTCCAACAGTTACCACAGCCCCTATTACTAATTCCTCGACTCTTTCTCTTAGAATCATCCTGCTTTGGCTTCGCTAATAATTTGCGATACGCGACCTTGTGTGATGCCGTATGCCGCTGCCACCGCCTCTTGCTTTTCACCAGCCCTTACGCGCTCCACAATCGTCGCATCCCTGTCTGCCTTGCGCGCTCGCCTCGATACACCAGAAACCTTTCCGCCCCTCTTCCCCTTGGTCGCCTGAATCAGCGAAAGCTGGCGTTGCGTCTGTCCGCTGGCGAGGTTCTTCCGGCTTATCTTGCAGACGGACTTCGCAATCCAGCTGCACTCGTTGCGGTGCCAGCCGTGCAGATTGTCACCGAACCACTCGTCGCGGGCCTGCTCGATCCACGCCAGCACGTCGTCCAGGTCGGTTGACGCCTTCCAATTCGACGGACGACCAAACCAGCGCATGGCCGCCTTGAACAGCGTGACGTTGCGGCCCTCCGGTGTCGTCGGCTTCGGCGGTATGCGCCAGCCCCTCGGGATAGGCTCGGCCAGTTCGGGAAGCGTGTAGGGGGCTTCCCGCAGGTAGCTCGTTTCCCACTTGCCATGCACCGGATTGTGCGTCAGGACGCCTGTGTAGCTCGCGTCGGCGTCGTATGCGCCCCGGTAGAACTCGCATATCCGGGCGTGGTAGCTGAGCGGCGCGAGGCGCATGTCGTCGCCATACAGGACCGGGCGGGCCAGGCAGTAGACGATGTGGGCGTTGCCGGTGTCCGGATTCGACACGATCCAGTTAGGCAGCTGGACGCTGGGGCCCAGCGCCACGTTCAGGTAGTCCATCGGCGAGGTGTCGACGTCCAGGATCAGGGCAGGGATGCTGTTGGGGGTGCGGAGCTCGATTTCCGGCCAGCGCCAGGCCAGGCGTGCGGGCTTGCGGCTGACGGGGCAGCCCTTGCCGTGAGAGACCAAGGGGAAGCTGTGTATCTCCTGCAGGCCGTGTTCCCGGACCTCGGGAGGCGCGTGCTGGATGGCGAGCGCCAGAAATGGCTGTTCGCCTGAATCGATCGGGGTTTGCTTGCTTCGAGGGGTCGGGTAAAATGGCATTCGTTGCTGCCCCCTGCATCGGGGTATCAACACGCTGCATCCCGCTTTACCGGGTTTCAGCACACTTTCCGTTGCCTTGAGCAAGCAACGGACGGCATTCAGGCACCTCCCAACCCTTCACGGGAGGTGCCGACCCCGTTATAGCACGAATCCCCTTCCCGCCTCATTCCGACCTCTTGCCAACTTCCGATAAGGCCTCTTATGTCAACTTTTCGAAACGCGGAAATCCGCGTGGTTGCTGGACTTTCGCGCACCTGCCCGAGAGGACCGCAGGACGCCCCACCGGATCCCCGGAAAACCCCGAAATCGGCCCCTGGGGGTGGGGGGGAGAGCTGCGGGAAGCAGGACTTTTTGGCTGGCATGTGGGGAATCCTGCTCGGGCAGCCGCGAGAGACCATCCGACCCGGTCGCTGGCGAAATAGAGTGGCGAGTCAGATCAGAATAGGGCGAATTTCGCCCCAGGAGGCCGCAGGAGGCGTTTTTCCTGCCCATCCCTATTTACCCCCCCCCCCCAAGGTTATCCTGCGAAAACGCACCACAGGACGTTTCAGGCCGTGATTCGGCCACAAACCCGGAGGATGGGACCCATGAAGCGGATGTGTTTACTGATCGGATTGGCTTGTCTGTTGGCACTGGTCGGCTGTGGTGGAGATGACGACCCCACACCGCCGATGGACCCCGTCACCCCGGATGCCGACTATGCGATGCGCTGGTGGAACGCCCTGACCCCCGAGCAGATGGTGGCGGCGCTGTTCGGGGACGAGGCGACGGCGGAACAGACGGCGACGGCGCAGATGATGTACGCCGACCTGGACGACGCCACCAAGGCGTTAGTGAACGCGGCAGCGGCCGAAATTTACGATGCCGACACCGACTATGCCAGCGTGGGGGACTGGTGGGAAACCCTGGACTGCCGCCTGATGCGGGTGGCGGCGGGCGACGGCATCACCGCCAACCCGATGAGTCCGTACTGCGCGCACTATCCGGGATCGGGCGCCGCGAAGATATTGTCTGACGAGGCCAAGGCGCACGTGGACTATGTCGGCATGGCCCTGCTGGACCGCGACACGCCAGGCGTGTTCGAACCTTTGGCTGGCATGGGGACACACGGCATCGGTACCACCCTGGAGTACGTCACGGTGAACGAGGATGGCACCACCGAGCCTAACGAAATCCTCGAGTACACGGGATACGGGATGCACCGGGGTCGCGCCGTGCTGGTGCTGACATCCAGTCTTAACACGTTTTGGGGCACGTCATGTTCAACCACGTATTGGGACCTGGCGACCGGCAGCCTGGCAGCGTGTCTCGACGAGGACGGGGCAGTCCACGCCGAATGGATCCCTCATAGCGGGTATTTCGAATTTCCCATG
>CBDBLR010000002.1:0-7038 GCA_965207115.1 Dehalococcoidia bacterium
TGCCCAGCCAGTCGGGTAGTGCGTCAGTCTGAAACGAGACTCGCTTGCATACCATGAGGCAATTGCGCTGTCGGTAAGTGCAATGCCGGCAATGGGATAGCGAAGGCAGGGATTTTCTTTACCCCGTGACCGAGGCAATTGCGCCGGCTGCAAGTCCAATGCGGGCGATGAGAGAGCAGGGGGAGGGATTTCTTACCCCACATCCTGCTGAAACCCCAAGACCTATCGGGAGCCCCGGCTAAAGCGCCCGATTATACACCGCAATTATTTGTCTACAAAATAATTGACGGCTCTCCTGTATCTCGCCACAATGGCGAGTGTAAACAGCAATTCACAACAGGAGAACCGCCGATGGCCACTATATCACATCCGTTTCTGTTCTGCTGGGACAGCGTCGACCAGTTGGGTGATCTCGAACGCCTGAAGCTGGTGCTCGACGCCCTCCCCGACGAGCCGCTGATGCAGTTGCTCGAAGCCGGTCGCGGGCGCGGTCGCAACGACTATCCGGTGCGTCCGATGTGGAACTCGCTGATCGCCGGCTCCGTGTTCCAGCATCCCAGCATCGCCGCCCTGCGGCGCGAGTTGCTGCGCAACGGGCAGTTACGAGACCTGTGCGGGTTCGACCCGTTCGATGGCGCGCAGGCGGTGCCCAGCGAATACGCCTATACCCGCTTCCAGGGCCGGCTGCGCAGGTATCAGCCGCAGATCGACGAGCTGTTCCACAGTACGCTCGACGAACTCCGCATCGAACTGCCGGACCTGGGCCAGGTACAGGCGCTGGACGGCAAGGAGTTGCACTCCCTGGCCAAGGGGGAGAACAACTATCCGCTGCCCAAGGACAAGAGCCAGGAAGAAGACCCCGACGGTCGCCGCGACCGGGATGCCGAATGGGGCGTCAAGGGCTCCACCGAGAAGAAACACTACTGGTTCGGCTACCTGTTGCACCTGGTGGTCGACGCCACCTACGAGGTGCCGCTGGCGTTCGAGGTCACCAAGGCGTCGACCGGCGAACAGCCGCAAGCGCAGCGACTGCTTGATCAGATGCAGGAGCGTCATCCCGAGCTGCTGCATGGATGCGATCGCATGAGCGCCGACAAGGGGTACGACGACCACAAGTTGATCAATCGGTTGTGGCAACAGCATCAGATCAAGCCGATCATCGCGATTCGCAACTGCTGGAAGGACGGAGAGGCGGAACAAGATGGCGTGCTAACCAAGCTGGTGAGCGGTCAGGAGAACGTGATCTACACCCACGACGGCCAGGTTTCCTGCATGTGCCCCCAGACCGGTGAGCTGCACCGCATGGCCTACGGCGGCTTCGAGCAGGATCGCGAGACGCTCAAGTATCGCTGTCCGGCGCGCTACTCCGGGATCACCTGCAAGGGTATGGATCGGTGCCCGGTGAGCGACGCGGTGCGCATCCCGCTGGGCGAGGATCGGCGCGTGTTCACGCCGGTGGCGCGGTCCAGCTACCGGTGGCAGGACTTCTACAACCAGCGCGGCGCGGTGGAGCGGGTCAACAGCCGGTTGGCTGGCGGCTTCGGGTTCGAGCGACCGGGCATCCGCGGGCTGGCGAAGATGCAGCTGCGCATCAGCATGGCGCTGACGATCATGCTGGCGATGGCCCTGGGGCGCATCCGGGCCGGCCAACCCGAGAACCTGCGGAGTCTGGTCAAACCCGCCTGACCGGCGACCGCCCGCCGGTCGCCACCAGAAACCAATCCCAGCGGCTCCTCAGCGAGACCGGTCTGTCCTGAGCTGTGCATAGAGCGGTGGATGGGGCCTGATTTCGCCTCGCGGACCTGATTCAGCACGCTCATTGTGGCCGTTTTGGTCACCGGCCAGCGCCCAGCGAGGCCGACAACGTCCTGCCCGCGTGCGGTCGGACCCGACCGACCGCTCATCCGCCCCGAAATCCGCTACAGCGCAATTGCCTCACCATGAGGCAATTGCGCTGTCGGTAAGTGCAATGCCGGCAATGGGATAGCGAAGGCAGGGATTTTCTTTACCCCGTGACCGAGGCAATTGCGCCGGCTGCAAGTCCAATGCGGGCGATGAGAGAGCAGGGGGAGGGATTTCTTACCCCACATCCTGCTGAAACCCCAAGACCTATCGGGAGCCCCGGCTAAAGCGCCCGATTATACACCGCAATTATTTGTCTACAAAATAATTGACGGCTCTCCTGTATCTCGCCACAATGGCGAGTGTAAACAGCAATTCACAACAGGAGAACCGCCGATGGCCACTATATCACATCCGTTTCTGTTCTGCTGGGACAGCGTCGACCAGTTGGGTGATCTCGAACGCCTGAAGCTGGTGCTCGACGCCCTCCCCGACGAGCCGCTGATGCAGTTGCTCGAAGCCGGTCGCGGGCGCGGTCGCAACGACTATCCGGTGCGTCCGATGTGGAACTCGCTGATCGCCGGCTCCGTGTTCCAGCATCCCAGCATCGCCGCCCTGCGGCGCGAGTTGCTGCGCAACGGGCAGTTACGAGACCTGTGCGGGTTCGACCCGTTCGATGGCGCGCAGGCGGTGCCCAGCGAATACGCCTATACCCGCTTCCAGGGCCGGCTGCGCAGGTATCAGCCGCAGATCGACGAGCTGTTCCACAGTACGCTCGACGAACTCCGCATCGAACTGCCGGACCTGGGCCAGGTACAGGCGCTGGACGGCAAGGAGTTGCACTCCCTGGCCAAGGGGGAGAACAACTATCCGCTGCCCAAGGACAAGAGCCAGGAAGAAGACCCCGACGGTCGCCGCGACCGGGATGCCGAATGGGGCGTCAAGGGCTCCACCGAGAAGAAACACTACTGGTTCGGCTACCTGTTGCACCTGGTGGTCGACGCCACCTACGAGGTGCCGCTGGCGTTCGAGGTCACCAAGGCGTCGACCGGCGAACAGCCGCAAGCGCAGCGACTGCTTGATCAGATGCAGGAGCGTCATCCCGAGCTGCTGCATGGATGCGATCGCATGAGCGCCGACAAGGGGTACGACGACCACAAGTTGATCAATCGGTTGTGGCAACAGCATCAGATCAAGCCGATCATCGCGATTCGCAACTGCTGGAAGGACGGAGAGGCGGAACAAGATGGCGTGCTAACCAAGCTGGTGAGCGGTCAGGAGAACGTGATCTACACCCACGACGGCCAGGTTTCCTGCATGTGCCCCCAGACCGGTGAGCTGCACCGCATGGCCTACGGCGGCTTCGAGCAGGATCGCGAGACGCTCAAGTATCGCTGTCCGGCGCGCTACTCCGGGATCACCTGCAAGGGTATGGATCGGTGCCCGGTGAGCGACGCGGTGCGCATCCCGCTGGGCGAGGATCGGCGCGTGTTCACGCCGGTGGCGCGGTCCAGCTACCGGTGGCAGGACTTCTACAACCAGCGCGGCGCGGTGGAGCGGGTCAACAGCCGGTTGGCTGGCGGCTTCGGGTTCGAGCGACCGGGCATCCGCGGGCTGGCGAAGATGCAGCTGCGCATCAGCATGGCGCTGACGATCATGCTGGCGATGGCCCTGGGGCGCATCCGGGCCGGCCAACCCGAGAACCTGCGGAGTCTGGTCAAACCCGCCTGACCGGCGACCGCCCGCCGGTCGCCACCAGAAACCAATCCCAGCGGCTCCTCAGCGAGACCGGTCTGTCCTGAGCTGTGCATAGAGCGGTGGATGGGGCCTGATTTCGCCTCGCGGACCTGATTCAGCACGCTCATTGTGGCCGTTTTGGTCACCGGCCAGCGCCCAGCGAGGCCGACAACGTCCTGCCCGCGTGCGGTCGGACCCGACCGACCGCTCATCCGCCCCGAAATCCGCTACAGCGCAATTGTCTCACCATGATGGTAGATAGACGAAGAGACATGATAGGATCCCACGGTGAGAAGCGCCCAGACGACCCGATAGCGAACGCAGTACACGTGACCCGGCTGGCTACCGGGGGAGGCCGAGGAGGTCTACGTCAGGAAATCTGAGCGCCAGCGGGGTAGCACCTGCAGTGACTCAGTGGTTACGATTAACCAACCTCATGGCGTCAAGCAGCGCTTCCGGGACGATGACTGAATCGTCCACCTGCCAGGCACCGTCCCGCAGCTCTACGGTCTCCAGCGGGTAGTCCTCTCCCGGTCCTGCCATGAC
Source organism: Dehalococcoidia bacterium (assembly GCA_965207115.1). GTDB lineage: Bacteria > Chloroflexota > Dehalococcoidia > UBA6926 > UBA6926 > VXMO01. The sequence goes on from CBDBLR010000002.1 coordinate 4,126, forward strand.
TGCCACCGTGGATGTCCGCTTTGCTTTCCTGGTAGGTGTCGAGAGCTGCCAGCATGCCAGTGGCGATCAGACGGGTCTGCGACACCTGTTCTGTCAGGTAGACGTAGACGAAGATGTGCGTCTTGCCGTTCATCGTGAGGTTGTCCTGTCCATCATGCTTGTAGTCGGCTGGCATCCATTCCGGAGCGACACCAGCCAGTTCAACTACCGCCGGTAGTGCCTGTAATTCCTTGAGCAGCCGTTGCTCCATCTTGCTCGTGAAGCTATCGGCTGGCCGTCCCTGGTTACCCATGTAGTCCTGCGCGAGCGTGAATAGTTTGCCCGGTAGGATGCCGATCTCGCCGAACGCGGGCCAGCCGTCCTTCTCCATGAGTTCTTCCAGCCGGTCCAGCCAGTCGTGAAACCTGTATCCGGTGGCGAATCCGACTTGGTGGAACAGATGATCGTTTCGGAACTCGTACAGCTCTCGGAAGAGAGCCAGTGTCTCCACCGAGACGCCTGATAGCTGTGGTGCTGGCGTTATTTGCTGCGCCTCCAGCGCGGTCGAGGCCAAGCCCAACAGCATCGTCACGACAACCAGCGCCACTCCAGTGGCCCGCTTGTACGGCATGTCCTACTACCCTGCCCACGGTCAGACGCCGGGCCGTGTAGAGAGCACCAAGACGGACGCACCTATGGTAGGGTTCCTAATCTTCCCAGTTGTTCACTGCCGCCACGGGGAGCTATCCTATGGCGTGTATGCAGCTGTTGTATCGACTGGGCGACCCGGCACGGGCCGGGCGTACGCCTCAGTACTCTCGATCGCTATGGTACATCGCGGCATCGGGGCGGCATCGGGGGGCATCGGGGCGGGGGGTAGGGAATTGACAATACCAACAATATGTGATATAGAGGTAGATCATGCGGCATATGACACTCCTTCCATCGGAACTCCCCAGTAGGCGTGGCACCCGCTTCAGGAGTGGCCGCCGTATGACGGACGGTTTCCCCTGCGTGGTAAGTAAGCCGATGAGCACTGTAGAGCGTAGTGTCTATTCCCAAAAAGAACCCACTACAGAGGGCTGGGGCTTTTTTGTGGAGGATGCGGAGGCGATCTCTCGTGACTTTGTAGTGGTAGGAAGGGATTTGCACGTTGCATTCAAGAACTTCAAGGCAGCAGAGGCGCGCAATCGCAAGATCAGAGCAAAGGGTAGCTACAGCTCAACGAGACGGGGGCGAGATCGTACACCATCGGGAAGAAAGGTTCTTTTCTGGTCCGTTGCCCCCAGCGGCCGAGTTGCAGGCGTACGAAGCGGCAGTGTCCGGGTCGGGCGAGCGGATAATGCGGGCGTTCGAGAAGCAGGGACGGCACAGAAGGCTACGAGAGCTGATCGGACAGATTGGTGGTTGGGTCCTGTGCGCTGGCTCGCTTGCCGCCGGGGTATGGCTGATCGCCAACGATAAGTCCGTAGGTAGCATTGAGGCAGTGTCGTTTAACACCCTGAGCGGTGGCGGACTACTGCTCCTGACACTGATTGTTATCGGGATCTGGATGTTCAAGAGTCGCTGATATTGACCAGGTTTATCGTTCAATTTGTCTAATAGAAACGAATTAAGACGATCCATGGTTGACAATAGCAGCGCGTTGTGCTACGGTTAGGCATGAAGAAACTGCCGACAGCGAAGCGTGTCCAGGTGCTTGGGATGCTGGTGGAGGGGATGTCATTGCGGGCCATCGCACGGGTGGCCGGCAACGCGTTCAACACGGCGACAAAGCTGCTGTCGGACGCAGCCGAAGCCGCCGTTGCGCACCACGGAGAGCACACCCGGAGCATCCGAGGTCGCCGTCACATCCAGTGCGACGAGATCTGGAGCTTCGTGCATTTGCAAGCAGGCGCGCGTCGCGGTCGCGAAGGCGCCGCCGCCGGAGGCTGGCGACGTCTGGACGTTCACCGCATTGGATACGGCCAGCAAGCTGACGGTCAGCTACTTGGTGGGGCCGCGCGACAGCGCCACCGCGCTGGCGTTCATGGATGACCTGCGAGGCAGGATCGAGGAACGGCCGCAGCTCTCGACCGACGGGCTGAAGGCGTACCGGGAGGCCGTCGACGATGCGTTCGGCGGGGACGTGGACTTCGCCCAGATCATCAAGTCGTACAGCTCGGACCTCGACGACGACCGGAAGTACAGCCCCGCGCGATGCACCAGCATGGAGAAGATCGTGGTCTACGGGTCGCCAGACCTCGACACCGCCAACACCTCCTACGTGGAGCGGCACAACCTGACGATGCGGATGTCGATGCGGCGGTTCACCCGGCTGACGAACGCCTTCTCGAAGAGGCTGGAGAAGCACTGCGCGTCGCTGGCGCTCTACTTCTACTGGTACAACTGGTGCCGGCCCAACATGGCGGTCCGGACCAAGTTCAACAATCAGGTGACGCCGGCGATGGCGGCCGGGCTGACGGATCGGCCCGGCACCCTGGAGCGGCTCGTTGAACTCGTAGACGAGCGGGCTCCGGCGGTCCAGTACGCCAGAACCTACCGGAAGCGGCGTCCGGCGGCGTAGCACCGATGGGTGACCCGGTTAGCTGGTGGTGGCCAGTGCTGGTGTACGGCGTGATCGGTATAGTTGTCGTGGTCGGCATGCTGTGCAGGCTGCCGTTGGATCATCTGCGTTATGGTCGGATCGGTGCGCTGGCACATTTCGGCGTGTTTTTTGTGATCGCGGGCACCTTTTTCGCCGCCGCAGTATACCTGACGGCGAACGACAATGAGGCCGGCTGGTATGCTCTGGGAGCGGGCTTCGTGTTCTTGGTACTGGCGTGGGGGTCGTGGCGCCACGCCAAGTCGATGCGCCGCGCCCCCACTGTCCGAGAGAAATGAAAGCAAACTAGCGCACTACCGCCAGTTCCGCCAGTTGCGCGAGCTTGACAC